>DASPNR010000008.1 GCA_035626395.1 Candidatus Limnocylindrales bacterium
TCTTCCTCTCCAGCGCTCGATCTACTATCTCTCATACGTTCCCCTCACTGCGTGCTTTCGCTTCGCTCTCATGGCAACGGCTACTCGTGCGGCAACTGGAACGACACGTCTTTTCTCTGTCCCTGTCTCTGTCTCTGTCTCTGTCTCTGTCTCTGTCTCTATCTCTGTCTCTGTCTCTGTCTCTGTCTCTGTCTCTGTCTCTGTCTCTGTCTCTGTCTCTGTCTCTGTCTCTGTCTCTGTCTGTGTCTCTGTCTCTGTCTCTATCTCTGTGTCTGTTTGTCTATGTTTCTGTCTCTGTCTCTGTCTCTGTCTCTATCTCTGTATCTTTCTCTGTCTGGACGTTTACAAGGGAAGCCAATGGGTGGAGGTGGGTACGCAGCGCACACGAAGGCACAACAGCCGCCACAACCGCAGCACACCACGGACCGCAACACAACGCACACCACACGAGATCGTACCGGGCAACGAGTGACAACCACCCGAAACGCCGCTCCAAGAGGTACCCCATTGGGTAAGGACAGACACATCACCCGGGCAAAAAAATGCCGTGCCACGGGTGCGCCTCCATCCCCTCTGGATCGAGACGTGGGCCAATGTCACCCGTCGCACGGCACAATCGCAGAGCGCGCACCCATACGCGTGCTCGTGCCACTTGTGTGCCACTTGACTGTGAACGAAAGGGACACGCACACACGCACACGTAGAGCGCGCACCCGTACGCGTGCTCGTGTCACTTGTGTGCCACTTGACTGTGAACGAAAGGGACACACACGCGTCGCGCACGGCACACTCAAGACGCAGACGCTCACAACGCTGTGCACACTTGACTGTGATTCGGGACAACGCAATGGCCACAGGTTGCTGAGGGAAAAACCCGTCTCGCGCCCGCCTTGCATAAGGGAGGCAAGCCTCCCCAAGGTCTGGGCACGAAGTACGGTAAAACCTCTCCTGTGGGTGTCATTGTGTGCGTTGGTCTGTGAGGGAGGGTAACCTGCACCAATCGCCGCCGCGTCGCGCAGCGCATAGCCTTACGCCGCCGCCCCGCACACGCCAGACGCTCCCGTCACACGTCTCTCGCTCGTCGCATCACACGCGCGCGCCGCGTCCTGACGCCGCTGCGTTCGCCGCGTCTCCCGCTCGCGCACCGCGCGCCAACAAACGCCCGCGTCGCCCCAGCGCACGCCACGCCCGCCGCCTCGCTTGTCACTCGCTCGTCGCGCCGCACGCACCCGCGCTAGCGGCCGTCCCTCGACGCACACCGCGGCACACGCCACGCCGCCGTCACGAACTGGCGCCTAGGAACCTGCTTCGAGGGCTCGCACAGCGATTTATCCGGCTCACGACACACAAACACACCAAAG
The DNA here is from genome assembly GCA_035626395.1 of Candidatus Limnocylindrales bacterium. NCBI lineage: Bacteria > Bacillati > Chloroflexota > Candidatus Limnocylindria > Candidatus Limnocylindrales > Candidatus Limnocylindrales bacterium. Next base: position 1,362 of record DASPNR010000008.1, read on the forward strand.
GCATCTCAAATCGCAGCGCGCTGCGGCAGCACCCTTTGTAGCGAACAGCACCGGGACAACGGGACGCAGGACACCGCGGGACGAAGTCGAACAAACTCGCCTTTTCGTCCTCCAGGTGACGGTGCGCAGCGCTGGCAGCAACGCAGGCGTAGACAGCATCGCCGTGAGCGGGTTCTCGACCATGTCCGCGTCCTCCCACATGTTGCGCCCAACGTTCGACGAGGCTGAGTTGAACATCATGATGCGACCCGCCGTTCTGCTCGTCTCGACATAGCGAACACTTCTCTCGCAACAACAATCGACTTCCGTAACGACGGCGCAGCTGATTCAGGCTGCCCGCGGAGGCACCATGATTGTGACCCCGGTCGGAGTAAGTTGTTGTTTCCGTTTTGCTCGAGACACATGTTGTCGTTGAACGGGACGGTCAAGGCGTCTCCGTTCGAGAGCGGTGCGGCGCGCCTGTTGTTTTCCGTAATTCATCGCTGCTTTCCTGTCTGCAGAGAACTGTTGTTCGGGCATGGTTGACGGAAAGTTCTACAACCTGTCGCTCTTGTCTGGTGCCTACCAAGGTGTGGTGCCAGGTGATAAACTCGTTCGTGACGCCAAATGCCAGCCGACGAGTTTCGCATTGGCGTTTGTCGGAGTGCCGCGTTTTCGCGGTGCGGAGTGGACGCGGCCGTG
>DASPNR010000009.1 GCA_035626395.1 Candidatus Limnocylindrales bacterium
CGTAAGCGGTCCGCAGCCGGCGTCCTTGCTTATCGCGCAGCGCTGTGCAAGCTGGACGGAGCGGGTGGCGGAGCGGTTTCGGCGATGCATTCGACGAGGTTGAGCGCGGCGAGCATGAGGTACTTCTGCGTCTCTGTGTCGATGGTGAGCAGGCCGTGCTCGTTCAGGTGACCGTAGGCGTGGGCGAGGAGCCAGGGCTCGCGGTGATCGTCGATCGCGCCCTGTACGGCCCGCCGAAGCCGTCTCGGCGCCAGGCCCTGGGCCAGGCGCAATCGGTCCGTGAGGCGCTGCAGGCAGCGGTCTTGGGTGGCTTCGGTGATAAGGGGCCAGCGCCGGCCGGAACGCTTCATCGCCAGATGGGCGACGAACAGCAGGTTCAACAGCACCTCGATGGCGGCCAGGCTGGCGCCCATGCGCTGCTGCACCACAACCGAGGCCAGCAGGTTGGGCTGCTCGGCGAAGACTTCGTCGGCAAGCGCCAGGCGCTGCTGCGCGGTCATGGCACCCAGGGCCGCGGCCGCATCGGCAACAACCTCCTGCGACAGCGCGCAGCCGCTGCGGCTTCGTGCGCGACCGCCGGATCGGCTCATGGCACCGCCTCGTGCAGGTCCGAGCGCAACGGATTGCCCGCGAAGTGCTGCTTCCACAGCCGCGGCGTGAGCTCGGCCACGCGCGCGGCCGGATGCTGGCCGACGCGCTGCAGCACGTCCACCAGGTAGGTGTACGCATCGATGCCGTGCAGCCGGCAGGTGGCGATCAGGCTCTGCACGATGCCGGCGTGCTCGGCGCCGACCTCGCTCCAGCAGAAGAGCCAATTACGCCGCCCCATCGGAATGGGCCGCAGCGCGCGCTCCAGGTGATTGGTGTCCACCGGCACCGCGGCGTCGTCCAGGAACACCTTCAGCTGCGTGCGCCGCTCGCGCGCATAGGCCAGCGCCTTGGTCAGCGGACTGCTCGGCAGCAATCCCTGCCTGGCGAATTGCTCGTCCACCCACTCGAAGAAGCGCTCGACATGCGGCTTGGCATGACTGAGCCGGTGCAGCCCCTTGGCCTCGCCGGTGAGCTTGCGTTCGCGGATCTCGGTCTCGACCTCGTAGACCTGGCCGATCAGGCGCAGCGCCTCGTCGACGGCCTGCGGTTCGGCCTTCAATGCATTGAAGAAGCCACGGCGCATGTGGCTCCAGCACTGCGCGTGCGTCACGCCGGTCTTCTCGGCATAGCGGCTGTAGGCGGCATAGCCGTCGCTGAGCAGCACCGTGCCTTCGGCCGGCTTGTCGCCCAGCAACTCGACCACGTTGCAGTGCTTGCGCGAGTTGAAGTACGGGAAGCACACCTCGTCAAGTTCGCCGTACACCGGCCAGTAGAAGCCCGAGCGCATCTTGCCCGGCGCCAGCCGCCCGGCCTTGATCGACGTCTCGTCCGCCACCTTGACGCGGCTGCGCCGGATCGAGTCGAGCTGCGCCTCGTACACCGGCGCAAGCAGCTGCGCGGCCTGCTGCACCAGCTGCGTCAGCCATTGCCGGCTCAGCTTGAAGCCTGCGGCGACGAGGCGCTGGTGCTGGCGATACAGCGGCAGATGCCATGCGAACTTGTCCACCACGATGCCGGCGATGAAGCTCACGTCGGCCCGGCTGCCCTCGATCACACCGGCCGGCGCGGCCGGGCAGTGCAGCGTGAGCGTGTCCAGCCGCTTGATCACCGGGCGCACGTACTTCAGCACCACGTAGCTGCCCGGACGCTGCGCCAGTCGATGGCTGACCTTCTGGCCGATGACCTCGTACTGCTGGCTCGACAGTCCCGCGGCTTCCGGGTTCGCCACCTCGATGGTCACCACCGGAACCTTGGACTCGTCGAAGAACGGCGCACTCGACTGGTCGTCGGCGAAATCGCTGCGCGCGCGGCGGCGATGGTGTGCAGGCACGTGCTGCGTGGGCGTGTGCGTTACTTCGGCCGCAGCGGGCACGCCGGCCATCAACTCGCCCAGGTGCATCTGCTGCGCCGCGGGCAGCGGAGCGTACCGCTCGCTCTTCTGCCCGAAGATCTGGCGACGGAACCACTCGATCTGGCCTTGCAGCGACTCGATCTGCGCGGCTTGCGCGAGTACCATCTGCGCCAGCCGCTGCGGCTGCAGCAGCACCAGTTCGGCGGCATCGGGGACGCGGGCAAGCACGGCGGCGGACATCGAGCTTCATGCTACGCACGCCCCCGCGCCGACACCACGGGAATGCTCCGGATTGCCGTGTCGATAGCGCTTTAGGTAGCGCCGCGGCTCGATGCCTTCGAGCAGCAGCTTCAGCTGAGTGCAGTCGATCTCGTGCGTCTGCGCCCGGCTCCAATCGCCGATGAATTGGCCTTCCTCCAGCCGCTTGGCCCACACGCACCAGCCGCTGCGGTCAAAGTACAGAACCTTCACCTGGCCGCCGCGCCGGTTGACGAATACGTACAGGCCGCCGGCAGTCGGGTCTTCAGGGAAGGCGCTGCGCGCGATCGCATACAAGCCGTCGAACGACTTGCGCATGTCCACCGGATGGCCGTACAGGTACACCCGCACGCGGGATTCGGGGAAGAACATCGCCGCCTTGCCCCTGCGCCTCAGCGCCGAATGATCTGCAGCACCACGCCACGCCCCAAGTCCAGGCGCAGCTCCAGCACGCCCTCGGCGCCGCGCGACAAGTCCGGCAGGTCGCCCAGGTCGATAAAGCCCGCCGCGCTGGGCGATAGCGCAACGCTGGTGCCTCTTGGCTGTGGGGTCTGCCGTACCTGTACCGCCTGCATGCCGGATGACTGCAGCCGGTCCCGCCAGCGATAGAAGCTGCTCGCGCTCAGCCGCTCACGCGCACAGAACTCACGCACCGTCGTGCCCGCGGCAGCGAACCGCTCCAGCACTTGGCTCCACGTGCCCGCATCCAGCCGCCGCCTTCTCTGTCCACCCATCTCCTGTCCCTCGCGTGCCTTCGATGCGAGGCAGTGTCTGGGGCTTGAAGGTAGGTGGGAAGAACGCCGCGGGCTTGCCGCTTACGT
>DASPNR010000010.1 GCA_035626395.1 Candidatus Limnocylindrales bacterium
ACCGTGCGGCCGCCTTCGCGGATGGCGAAGCGCAGCTTCTCTTCCATGGCGATGGGGGTGATCAGCTCGACGTTCAGCTCGGCGTTGTCGCCGGGCATGATCATCTCGACGCCTTCCTTCAGGTGCACGATGCCGGTCACGTCCGTGGTGCGGAAGTAGAACTGCGGACGGTAGTTGGTGAAGAACGGCGTGTGACGGCCGCCCTCTTCCTTGGTCAGGATGTAGGCCTCGGCCAGGAATTTGGTGTGCGGGGTGATCGAGCCCGGCTTGCACAGCACCTGGCCGCGCTCGACGTCCTCGCGCTTGGTGCCGCGCAGCAGCACGCCGACATTGTCGCCCGCCTGGCCCTGGTCGAGCAGCTTGCGGAACATCTCGACGCCCGTGCAGGTCGTCTTCTGCACCGGACGGATGCCGACGATCTCGACCTCCTCGCCGACCTTGACGATGCCGCGCTCGACGCGACCGGTCACCACCGTGCCGCGGCCCGAGATCGAGAACACGTCTTCCACCGGCATCAGGAACGGCAGGTCCACCGGACGCTCCGGCTGCGGAATGTATTCGTCCACCGTCTGCATCAGCTTCAGGATCGACTGCTCGCCGATCTCCGGGTTGACGCCGTCCGTCGCCGCCTTGGCCGAACCGGCCGTGATCGGGATCTCGTCGCCCGGGAACTGGTAGCTGGAGAGCAGCTCGCGGATCTCCATCTCGACCAGCTCGAGCAGCTCGGCGTCGTCCACCAGGTCGACCTTGTTCATATAGACGACCAGCGCCGGCACGCCGACCTGACGGGCCAGCAGGATGTGCTCGCGCGTCTGCGGCATCGGGCCGTCGGCCGCCGACACCACCAGGATGGCGCCGTCCATCTGCGCCGCGCCCGTGATCATGTTCTTCACATAGTCGGCGTGGCCCGGGCAGTCGACGTGGGCGTAGTGACGGTTGGCCGTCTCATACTCGACGTGCGCCGTGTTGATGGTGATGCCGCGCGCCTTCTCTTCCGGCGCCGCGTCGATGTCCGCATACTGCATCGCCTTGCCGCCGCCCGACTTGGCCAGCGTCATCGTGATCGCCGCCGTCAGCGTCGTCTTGCCGTGGTCAACGTGACCGATCGTGCCGATGTTGCAGTGCGGCTTGGTGCGTTCGAACTTTTCCTTGGCCAT